>NZ_JBKORF010000083.1:0-44820 GCF_047314685.1 Shewanella sp. BJSY2023SW001 | reverse complement strand
TAGCAGCGGTCGCCACAGAGGCTTCGGCGGCTTTTTTCGCCTTGATCCTGGCCATAGCCTCGGCTACGGCATCTTTCTCACCACTGCCCATGGCGGCGCGGCGCTTATCGGCTGCGGCTTTGGCCTTGGCTTCCCGCGCCTGTTTCTCGGCCTCCAGCCGTTTGAGCCTGGCATCGAATCTCTGCTTGGCCTGCTCGGCCAGCTGTTTCTCTTCGTGATTACGCTTAATGGCCGCCTTGGCAATGCGATAATACTCCACCAGAGGAATATCCGATGGGCAAACATAGCTGCAACAACCGCACTCGATACAGTCTCTGAGGTTGTAGGCGCTGGCCTTGTCGTATTCTTCGGCTTTACTGTGCCAATAGAGTTGCTGGGGCAATAGCGACGCCGGGCATACCTGAGCACATTCTCCGCAGCGAATGCAGGCCTTTTCCTCGGCCGGTGGGCTGATTTCGCTGGCCGATGGCACCAAGACACAGTTACTGCCCTTGAGCAGCGGTACTTTGATAAGGGGCAGGGTGTAGCCCATCATGGGGCCGCCTATGATGACGGTATCCTGACCGCTGGCGGTAAAACCGCTTTGCTCCAGTATATGGGCTATGGGCGTGCCCAGTGGCACCCAGTAATTACCCGGCTTGGGAATATTGCCGCCGGTCACAGTGACAACCCGCTCTATGAGAGGCTTGCCCTGGCAAACGGCTTCGCGAATGGCGAAGGCGGTGCCTACGTTGTGCACTACTATTCCCAGTTGCGCCGGAATGGCGCCGGAAGGCACTTCTTGTCCGGTAATGATCTGGATCAGCTGCTTTTCGCCGCCGGAAGGGTATTTGGTCGGGATCACAGTGATCCTGATGCTGCCCTTAGGCAGATGGCAGCTATCCAGCGCCTGCTGCATCGCCTGAACGGCTTCGGGCTTGTTATCCTCAATGGCGATAATCACCCGTTTGGGATTTAGCAGCCCGTGAACAATTTCAATGCCGTCCAGAATTTCGCTGGCGTGTTCGCGCATCAATCTGTCATCGGCACTGATATAAGGCTCGCATTCCACGCCGTTGATCAACAGCAGTTCAATTTCACTGGCGGGGTTGAGTTTGATGTGAGCCGGAAACATGGCACCGCCCAATCCGGCTATCCCGGCTTGGCGAATGCGGCTGAGGATCTGCTCGCGGCTCAGTGCTGAGACCTCTTGCTGCTCAAAATCTATGGCTTGATCCTGGCCGTCGGCTTCCAGCACACAGGTCAAGACCGGCAGGGCAGAAGGGTGGTTGCTCGGTCTTTGCTCTATGGCGCGAATGATGCCTGAGGTGGGGGCATGCACCGCCAGATACATGGCGCTCAGTCCGCGGGTCAGCGCCTGGCCCTTGAGCACTCTGTCGCCCACTTTGACTTCGAGCACGGCGCTGTCACCAACCTGGGGCACAGGCAATAAGAATTCGCTGGCAAGTGGTAGACGCCCAATAGGACTGCCGTTGGAGAGGTCTTTCATCTGCGGCGGATGAATTCCGCCGGTCAGGCGCCACTGAGTTCCTTTATCCAACTGTTCGAGTAATGTCAGCACGGCTTATCCTCTTCCACCAACTTCACTGGAATTGCGTTAAGCTGCCAGTCCCAGGTTTTCAGATCCTGTTTCACCGGGATCATATCGATACAATCCACAGGGCAGGGTTCAACACAGAGATCGCAGCCGGTGCAGTTGCTGGTCAGGACTGTGTGCATCAGCTTGCCCGTGCCTATGATGGCATCTACCGGACAGGCCTGAATGCACTTGGTACAGCCGATACACTCATCTTCGCGAATATAGGCGACCTTTTTGACCTGGGTTTCAACACTGGCATCGAGAGGCTCGGGATCGACCCCCATAAGATCGGCCAGTTTCTCCATAGTGGCGGTACCACCCGGCGGGCAGCGATTGATCTTCTCGCCGTTGGCTATGGCCTCGGCGTAGGGGCGGCAACCAGGGTAGCCGCATTGACCACATTGGGTTTGTGGCAACAGGGCTTCGACCTGATCCACTATCGGATTGCCCTGAACTTTAAACTTCTCGGCGGCGAAGCCGAGTAAAACGCCGAATACCAGCGCCAGCAGAGACAATAAAATGACTGCAATTAGCATGGAAGACATAACTCTATTTGACTAAACCGGTAAAGCCCATGAAGGCCAGCGACATCAGGCCGGCGGTGATCATGGCGATGGCGCTGCCTTTGAAAGGTGCGGGCACATCAGCCGCCGCCAAACGTTCGCGCATTGCCGAAAACAGGATAAGCACCAATGAAAAGCCCGCGGCAGCGCCGAATCCATAGACAGCACTCTGCATAAAATCGTGGTTTTCATTGATATTCAGTAAGGCTACGCCCAACACGGCACAGTTGGTGGTGATAAGTGGCAGATAGATCCCCAGCGCCCTATGCAGAGTCGCACTGGTTTTCTGCACCACCATTTCGGTGAACTGTACCACCACTGCGATAACCAGAATAAAGCTCATGGTACGCAGGTAGCCGAGCTCGAAGGGCAGCAGCAGATACCGGTTAACCAGGTAGCTGAGAATGGCGGCCAAGGTCATGACAAAGGTAGTTGCCATGGACATGCCTATGGCTGATTCCAGCTTGCTGGATACCCCCATAAATGGGCACAGCCCAAGGAATTTCACTAATACAAAATTGTTGACCAGCACAGTGCCAATCAACAACAGGAGATACTCACTCATCTCATTACAGGTGTTGTGACTTCTTGGCGGTTATTATCAGTGTTTCAGTGGTCATAAACAACATATAGAAAGCAGGGTTTACCTTCTTTGCGCCCTTAATGAGTCATAAACGGCATTAATTTCTGTTCATTTCGGCGAGGTCCAGCTGTTGGGGCCTGGCAATGTAGAAGCCTTGCATACCATCAACCAACAGTTTTTCGACGACCATTTTCTCTTCCTGGCGCTCTATGCCGCAGGCTATCACCTTGACACCACTGCGGCGGGCCACATCGACCAGCATGCGGACAAAGAACTGGTTATTGGTATCTTCATCTATTGCCTGGGTATAGCTGGGATCCAGTTTGATATAGTCGGGGCGCACCTCACGGAAGAATTTGAATGAGGTAAAACTCATGCCGAAACGCTCTACCGATACCCGGCAACCGACGCTATGCATGGCGCGAACAAACTTGTGACTGGCGGCCAGGTTACCTTGCATGCCTGCTTCGTTGATTTCGAACACCAGTCTTGAGGCTAATCTCGGATGTTTGGAGAGCAGATCTTTGGCCCAGGCAATAAAGCTTTCTTTGGAGGCTGAGCCCGGGCTCAGATTGACGCCGATATTACCGCTGAGGTTTGGCAGGCTCTGCAGTAGTTTCAAGGCGCTGAGTAGCACCAGTTTATCCAGCTCTTGGCTCATGCCGTGACGTTCGGCCATGGCAATCACTGTGGCTGTCGGTAGAAACTTGCCTTCACCGTTGTAAAAGCGTGCCAACAGCTCACGGTAGCCATCTACCTCGCTGCGACAGGGTTGAATGGGCTGTTGGTAAAATTTGAGTGCCCGGCGCTTCAGCAAGTCTTCAATGGCCAGTTTCCAGCGGTTATCGCCGAGTGTTTCATTCAGCAAATTTTTATCCTGGAATTGCACTGCATTCGGACCCAAGGTTTGCGCCACATTGGCGGCGGTATCGGCCATGGCAAGAGTGCTTATGGGATCTTTGTCGCTGGCGTAGGCCACTATGCCGCTATGGGCGATGGAGTCGGTTTGCAGTTCTGCTTGGTATTCTTCCAGCTCACGCTTGAGCTGGGTGGCAAAGGTTTGCGCGTCTTTCAGCACAATTGAGGGGACAAAGATGGCAAAGTCAGTACTGGCAATGCGAAAGCTTTCGCTGTTGTTGTAACCCTGGAGTGCCCGGCGAATACAAACCGCGACGCGGGCAAGATAGTCATCGCCGCCCTGACGGCCGCGCAGTTGATTGATATGGGCAAGCTCGGTGGCTTTTACCAGGATTAGCACCCCAATCTGGGATTTGCCGGAAAGTGATAACTGTTGCAGTTTTTCGGTGAAGTGTTGGCGGGTGCCAAAGCCGGTTATCGGATCTTCGTAGGCGAGTTTTTTCAGCGATAGGTTTTCTGACTCAAGTTTCTCAAACCGCTGTTTTATCAGCTGCCGACTTTGTTCCAATGCTTGCCCCAAGGGCCTGAGCTCACCCCGAAAGCGGCTCTGCGCCAGCGCATTGAATTCACCTTGAGACATTTTTGTCAGATATTCGGCTGCATATTTAAGGACACTATTGTGGCGTTTCATCATCAAGGCAAAGATTAACGCCAATACCAAATAAAGGGGTAATAAGCGCAATCCGTCAAGCCAGAGGGTATGGATCCCTTGTTCTCGAAGAGGGCTGAGGTCGGGCTTAAGTAACACTCGCCCGGAAGCGAAGCGGTATTGGGATTCGAGTTGCAATGGCAGTAGATAATATTGCCAGTTCATCTCCGGCAGGAAATGTCCTCGAGTGAGATTATTCTGACCATCGACGTCATCAGTATATTGAAAAAACTGCAATGACACTTTGTCTTGTAATTGCCGGTAAAAGATAGCGGCATCATCTGCGCCCTGGGCTTGCTCCTGCGCTTGTTGTAATCGCTGTAACAGGACATCAGCTTGCTGCTGCAACACCTGTCGTTCCTGTTGCAACAAGACCAAGCCGGTTGCCAGAAAGCTCAATAACAGTAACAGTTGAAAAAAGCGCGAAATGCCCATCTTTTCCAGAATTCAGACCAGGTTAAAGGGATGTCAGAATTGTATACGTATTTGTTATAAATACAAAACGCAGGAAGAGATAAGATAAGGTGGCTCCCCTGACTGGATTCGAACCAGTGACATACGGATTAACAGTCCGCCGTTCTACCGACTGAACTACAGGGGAATTGAAATTTTCAGGGGCAAAATCGAAGTGGCTCCCCTGACTGGATTCGAACCAGTGACATACGGATTAACAGTCCGCCGTTCTACCGACTGAACTACAGGGGAACAGATTTCGCTCAGGTTAATCTTGAAGTGGCTCCCCTGACTGGATTCGAACCAGTGACATACGGATTAACAGTCCGCCGTTCTACCGACTGAACTACAGGGGAACAGATTTCAACTAATTAAATTGGCTCCCCTGACTGGATTCGAACCAGTGACATACGGATTAACAGTCCGCCGTTCTACCGACTGAACTACAGGGGAATAATTTATTTAGCTAGGATTAACCTATTGTTTTCAGGTGACTTGCGTAAATTGGCTCCCCTGACTGGATTCGAACCAGTGACATACGGATTAACAGTCCGCCGTTCTACCGACTGAACTACAGGGGAATCGTTATTTATTGCTTGTCTCGCTGAGAACGGAGCGCATAGTAAATCGCTCTGTGGGTAGAGTCAACTCGCAGCCCCAAAAAAAGTGTCATTAAGCTGTTAATTGCTTATCTAATGCTCATAGTGATGGATAAAACTGCTTTGGGGAGATTTTTTGCTTAAAAAATAACGGCTAAACACAGATATTCCGTGTCATTTCAATCAAAGCGGGTTTCATTGGAAGGCCAAGGTGCGTGAGTTTCGGCGGCTTTTGCCTGTCCACAGGGCTGAAATCTGACAAGCAGGAGGTTTTTGAGCAATTTACCTGGAGTCTAACTCGTCATGAAAGCAGCGCAATAAAGGTGCAATTCAGCTGCTTTGAGTTCATTTTGGTGCATCTTACCTTTCAAGGTGAGTGCCACACTTTCATATGTTCTTTTATTACAAAAGATCCAGCAACATGCATTGGCTTACACTGCTTGCCGCAATCCCTCATGGTTACAGGGTTAGACTGACTTATCCACTAAATCTGTGGATAAACCTGTGAGCTTCCCGACTTTATGGGCTGCAAACCCTTGTGGCATCTGCATTGAACTTAAATTGGTCAGTTTGAATGGTTAAAAAATAAATTCAATCAAAACAATTAGATGTGAAAGTCAAGCTGCTTTGGTTTGCTTGGTGTTTTTTGTAACAAAGCTGTAAGGAAGTATCTGCCGATCCTTGTGCATTAAATCTACCTGTTTGACTTATTTGGGTGGAATTCCCGCCTTCGACCGCCACATCTGTCGTCTTGTTGCTGAGTTTCAGCACAAGCTGCTACTGACATCATGTTGGCAGGAGTCTTGTGGCTTTTGGCTTGGCCTTATCTGGCTCAATGGGTAAAATAAACGGCTTAACCGAAGGAGCATTAAAGTGTCAGCTACGCCGTTTCGCTTGGAGTCTCAGTATTCCCCTGCAGGAGATCAGCCCACCGCCATTGCCAAATTGATTGATGGACTGGAATCCGGGCTCGCTAATCAGACTTTGCTGGGGGTAACCGGTTCAGGAAAAACTTTCACTATTGCCAATGTGATTGCCAATCAGGGGCGGCCAACCATCATTATGGCACCCAACAAGACTTTGGCGGCGCAACTCTACGGCGAGATGAAAGAGTTTTTCCCCCATAATGCGGTGGAATACTTTGTTTCTTACTATGACTACTACCAACCGGAAGCCTATGTGCCTTCGACCAACACCTTTATTGAGAAGGACGCTTCGGTCAACGCTCATATTGAGCAGATGCGACTCTCTGCCACCAAGGCCTTGCTGGAGCGGCGTGATGTGGTGTTGGTGGCCTCGGTCTCAGCCATCTATGGTCTTGGCGACCCCGACTCTTACATGAAGATGCTGCTGCACCTGCGCCAGGGCGACATCATGGGCCAGCGGGATATACTGCAGCGGCTCAGCGAGTTGCAATACAGCCGCAACGATATTGAACTGCAGCGCGGTACCTTCAGGGTGCGCGGTGAAGTAATAGATATCTTCCCGGCCGAATCGGACCGGGATGCTATTCGGATCGAGTTGTTCGATGATGAGATAGAGCAGCTGTCGCTATTCGACCCTTTGACCGGTCAGGTGCGTAAACGCATTGCCCGGGCCACGGTTTACCCCAAGACTCACTACGTGACCCCGAGAGAAAAAATATTGGCGGCCACAGAGCAGATAAAGGCCGAGCTCAGAGAACGGCGCCAGCAGTTACTGGACGCCAACAAGCTGATTGAGGCACAAAGGATCAGTGAGCGGGTGCAGTACGATGTGGAGATGATGACAGAGCTGGGTTATTGCTCCGGTATCGAAAACTACTCCCGTTATCTCTCCGGGCGTGCACCGGGAGAAGGGCCGCCGACTTTGCTGGATTATCTGCCGCCGGATGGTCTGCTGATCATCGACGAGTCCCATGTAACAGTGCCGCAGATAGGTGCCATGTACAAGGGCGACCGTTCGAGGAAAACCACCCTGGTGGAGTACGGTTTTCGCCTGCCATCGGCACTGGATAACAGACCGCTCAAGTTTGAAGAGTTCGAGTCCTTGATGCCGCAGACGATTTATGTGTCGGCCACACCGGGCAGTTATGAACTCGAACGCAGCGGCGGCGATGTGGCCGAGCAAGTGGTCAGGCCCACAGGTTTGTTGGATCCTGAGCTGGAAGTGCGGCCGGTGGCGATTCAGGTGGATGATCTGCTCTCTGAGGCCAATAAACGCATTGCCGTCAATGAACGTGTGCTGGTGACCACGCTGACCAAGCGGATGGCGGAAGATCTTACCGAATATCTCGATGAACACGGGGTTAAGGTGCGTTACTTGCACTCGGATGTGGATACCGTGGAGCGGGTGGAGATCATTCGCGATTTACGTAAGGGGGTCTTCGACGTGTTGGTCGGCATCAACTTGCTCAGGGAAGGGCTGGACATGCCGGAAGTGTCTCTGGTGTGTATTCTCGATGCCGATAAAGAGGGTTTCCTGCGCTCCGAGCGCTCACTTATCCAGACCATAGGCCGCGCCGCCCGTAACATTAATGGCAAGGTGATCCTCTACGCCGATAAGGTGACCCCTTCAATGGCCAAGGCCATGGATGAAACCAATCGTCGCCGCGAGAAACAGCACGCCTTCAACCTGGCCAATGGCATAGTGCCCAAAGGCTTGGTGAAGAAGATAACAGATGTTATGGATGTGGGAGATTCCCCTTCATCGGCAGCGCCGCAGCCGGGTGCCCGTAAGGTGGCAGAGCGCAGGTCGGCTTATCAGGTGGACGCTGCCAATCTGGCGCATGAAATCGACAGGCTGGAAAAACAGATGCACCAGCATGCCAGGGATCTGGAGTTTGAGCAGGCCGCTGCACTGCGTGATGAAGTGGCAAGGCTCAGAGAGGAGCTTATCAAGGCCTAAATCCCTAAAATTGACCCATTGACAAAGAACCCGGCAAAAGCCGGGTTCTTTGTGCTGTTTATCTATCAACGGCTTTAAAAAGCCTGATTTAAAAGCCTAATTTAAAAAAACCTATTGAAATGCTTGAGCTTGGTATCAAAGTTTTAGTGCTTTATAGGTACTCTGTCGCCATAAACCAAACAGTGCGATACCGCCAATCAGGCCAACAAGATGCGCTTCAACCGCGACTCTGGCACCAATCAGGGCGCTGACTTCTGAAGCCGCGCCTTGCCATTGCTCCCAGCCGACTTTGGCAATAACGCCAGCAAGCAGCAGGTAACCCGAGTTTCGACCGCTGCGAATATCGGCCAAGGCGCCGAAGGCAAACAGGCCGTGCAGTATGCCACTTAGGCCCACATACCCCATAAGCTCAGGGTAGCAAAGATAAAGCCCTACGCCTTCAAACAGACACAGTGCCAGGGTCAATATCAATACGCCCAGGGCGTTATAGTGTTCCTTATGCAGATAAAGGATCACCCAAAACCCAGCGAGGTTCATCAGCAGATGCCAGAAGTTGGTATGCAGCAGATTGCCGCTGACAAGCCGCCACAGCTCACCTTGTTCTATGGCGCTGCGGCGAAAGGCCAATAGCTCAGTGAGCGGCAGAGAATACAGCAGCAGCGCCAGGGCTGTTAACACAACTCCTGAAAAATAAGCGGAGCTCGGCTTCACGCTGTCTTGGCCGCCAGTATTGCCTGGATGCTGTCCGGTGTTGCCAGATACTCATCCAGCCCTTTTTGGCGCAGTAAACAGGCGGGGCAGGTGCCACAGCCTTTGCCCAGAATGCCGTTATAGCAGGTAAGGGTTTCATCTCTTACCAGTGGCAGTTGCTGGTATTTATCTGCCAGTGCCCAGGTTTCGGCCTTGTTGAGCCACATGAGTGGCGTAACCAAACGCAGCTGTCTGTCCATGCCTTGTATCAGCGCAGTTTCCATTGCCTTGATAAAGTCATTACGGCAGTCCGGGTAGCCGGAGAAGTCAGTCTCGCAGACGCCTGTGATGACGGCATCGGCGCCTATTTGATAGGCATAGATCCCCGCCAGGGTCAGAAACAGAATATTGCGTCCGGGAACAAAAGTATTGGGCAGACCATTGTCCATCAAGTCGTTTGATACCGGAATATTGTCGCGGGTGAGGGCCGAGATGGCCAACTCATTGAGCAGAGTAACATCCAGCACCTTGTGACTGGCACTGCCGAGCTTTTGCGCCAGTTGCTTGGCAACTTCAATCTCCTGGCTGTGGCGCTGGCCATAGTCGAAGGTGATGGCATGTACTTCATCATACTGGGCCAAGGCCTGAATAAGGCAGGTGGTGGAGTCCTGACCGCCGCTGAAAACGACTATCGCCTTGGAAATAGCTGGCTTAGTGCTTTGGGTCGGCTCTGCGGTTTGGGTTTGCGGTGCGTTTGATTCTGATGACATAAGCGATTGATTGGATGAAGACATAAGCGTCTATTCAAAGGGATGACTCAATCGTCACAGTTTACCCTAATTTGGTTGGCTGTCAGCGCCGACTGGATAAAAAACGGAAAATTCGCTCATCCTTGCGCTTGGGGCTAAATTCCTCTATAAATGCCGCCCTGGCAAATATGAGGAACCCCGATGTACTACCCCGTCAACGAAGTCTTTGAAACCCTGCAGGGGGAAGGTGTATTTACCGGCGTTCCGGCCATTTTTGTGCGTTTGCAGGGTTGCCCTGTGGGGTGTCCTTGGTGTGATACCCGCCAGACCTGGGACAAGCTTGAGCACAATCAGGTGAAACCTGCCGATGTGATCCGCACCGATGGCAGTATCGGCCGCTGGGCCGAGCATGATGCCAAGTCGTTACTGGAGGCGTTTAAACTGCAGGGATTCAATGCCAGGCATATAGTGATCACAGGGGGTGAGCCTTGTCTCTATCCGCTCACTGAAATGACAGAAGCATTTAATGCCGCAGGCTTTCGCACTCAAATTGAAACCAGTGGCACCTTTGAGGTGAATTGCAGCGCAGATACCTGGGTCACAGTCTCGCCCAAGGTCGGTATGAAGGGGGGGATGCCGGTACTGCGTCAGGCGCTGGAGCGGGCAAATGAGATTAAGCATCCGGTGGCGACCGAGGCTCATATTGAGGAACTGGATCAACTGCTGCTGGGGTTGGATCTCAAAGACAAGACTATCTGCCTGCAGCCCATCAGCCAGAAGAGCCGGGCGACGGCGCTGGCGATGAAAATCTGTATCGAACGCAACTGGCGTTTGTCTATCCAGACTCACAAGTATCTGGATATCGATTAATCTGTAGTGGTAATCGACAAAAAGCCGCATTGATGCGGCTTTTTGTTATCTGAAGCGCGCTCTTAGCAGCAGAGCTCACCCGTGGTTTCAAACAGTTTCAGTTTGTTTTGATACTGGCTGATATCCCCTATATTGGCGGCTATCCACTCGGGGTTGTAATAAGTGTCCAGATAGCGCTCACCGGGATCGCAGATCAGGGTCACTATTGAGCCCTGGCGATTGTCGCGTTTCATTTCGGCCGCCAGCATCAGGGCGCCATAGAGGTTGGTGCCGGTCGAGGCCCCTGTCTTGCGGCCGATGATCTGTTCCAGCCAATGGATTGTCGCCACTGAGGCGGCATCGGGGATCTTCAACATGGAGTCGACTACCCCCGGGATAAAGGAGGGCTCGACTCTGGGCCGGCCTATACCTTCAATCTTGCTGCCTTGCTCACAGGTGATGGCCGCATCTCTTTGTTGAAAATAGTCATAGAACACTGAGTTATCCGGGTCGACCACACACAGCTTGGTGCAAAGCCGTTGATAGCGGATATAACGGCCAATGGTGGCCGAAGTGCCGCCGGTACCCGGGCTCATCACAATCCACTCGGGAATAGGGAAGGGCTCGCGCTGCATCTGATCGAAAATGGCATTGGCAATGTTATTGTTGCCGCGCCAGTCGGTGGCCCGCTCGGCATAGGTGAACTGATCCATATAATGGCCATTCAGCTCCCGCGCCAGCCGTTCAGACTCGGCGTATATTTCGCTGGAGTGATTGACAAAGTGACAACGGCCACCATAAAACTCTATCTGCTGTATCTTCTTGCGGGCGGTGGACGCCGGCATAACGGCAATAAAGGGTAGTCCCAGCAGTCGGGCAAAGTAGGCCTCGGAGACAGCTGTACTGCCGGATGAGGATTCAATGACAGGAGTATCCTGTTTGATCCAGCCGTTACACAGGGCGTACAGAAACAGTGATCTTGCCAAACGGTGTTTGAGGCTTCCGGTTGGATGGGTGCTTTCGTCTTTAAGATAGATATCCACTCCGGCTACCGCCGGCAATTCCAGTTTAATCAAATGTGTGTCGGCGCTGCGCTGAAAATCGGCTTCGATTTTGGCAATTGCTTCGTTTACCCAGAGATCGGCCATTGTTGTTGTTCTTTCTTATAACAGGATGGTCTTAATCATAACCAAAGGTAATGACAATGGATAGCGAAAACTCAGGTGCATTGAGGCACAGACACAGGCTAGGCTATTGATTATTGTGGAATTGGATAGTTTAGGCGCAGATAAAACGTTTGCGAGTTTTATTAAAGGATAAAAAGAAATGGTGGAGGGAGAAGGATTCGAACCTTCGAAGGCGGAGCCGTCAGATTTACAGTCTGATCCCTTTGGCCACTCGGGAACCCCTCCACATATTTGGAGCCAGACATTGGAGTGAAAGATGGTGGAGGGAGAAGGATTCGAACCTTCGAAGGCGGAGCCGTCAGATTTACAGTCTGATCCCTTTGGCCACTCGGGAACCCCTCCACGATTTCACTTTCGTGTCTTTTTAAATTGTAGGCAAATGGTGGAGGGAGAAGGATTCGAACCTTCGAAGGCGGAGCCGTCAGATTTACAGTCTGATCCCTTTGGCCACTCGGGAACCCCTCCTCAATTGCGGCCGCCATAGTAGTCAGAAACCTTTTTCATGTAAAGCCCGATTTTAAAAAAAGGGCTAAAGTTCGTGGTCATTTGGTCGATTAACTAACAACGAGTTGTTTTGTTGGTGTTTTTTTATGCGTGCTGATGTTTCCTTAATCAATGAGCTGCAATTGGGCGAACGGTTGAATCTGGCTGTTGAGTCCCATCGCCGGGGTGAGTTTGCCCTGCTTTTGGCATTGCTGTCTCAAGATGTGCGCGATTGGCCTCAGTTTCACCTGCACGACGATATTGAACTAGACACTGTCCTGCGGCAGCAATTTGACTTGCCTGCGCCTCAAGCTTTGCTCGGAGACTTGAGTCAGGAGCCTTTGCCGGTAGATAACAGTTATCATTTTCTCAGTGACGGTGAACGTAGCTTTCAGTTGGCCCAGGCCTTGATGCCTGAACCTGTGGTTATTCGAGGGAAGAGAGACAGCGGGATGCAGGAAGCGCTGAATAATTGTGATTGGCACACAAGGCTGCGCACGGAAGGTGTCTTGAACCAACCCAAGGTGGCATTGATGGAGTTTGTTGATCAACTATCGGAACAACGTAAACTGGCCGGTCTATATCAAACGGCGTGAGGCTTGCCTCAGTCCAGGGGTCGTCCATGGTTTATACTGTTGCGTGACTCTCACTATCGGAGATAAGAGATGAAGAGTATTGAACAGGCTCAGGCCGCCAATGTGCAGGACACTTGTGCCGAATGTGGCAGCTATGTGGATATAGGAACAGTGGTCGAAGAAGGAGACACCTTGCTTTCGTTGACTTTTCAAGGTGAGTCGGCAATGGTTGATGCCGAGGCTCTCAAGCAATTGGCCACAGACCGCTTCGCCGATGTCAAGGTAGAACTCAGCAACTCAGAGCAGACTGTGACCCTGGCGCTGACTTTTTCCTGCAGTGCCGAGAAAATGATTTTTCAGTTGGAAAACGCTTTGGCATAAGCTGCGCTTTTAGCCAAATGGTCAGTAGTGTTCTGTTCGTAAACCAAAGCCACAAAGCAAGACATAACAAGGTAAATGTAACAAAGTATGAGTTGTCTTGCTGGGTATTATGTAAAAGTGTAATCTCGCGCAGAGATATGATGGCAGGCCCGCGCATTCGGCGCGGGTTTCTTTGAGCCCGAAAGGGAACCTGAGGATATGTGTGAAGCGACGTAGTTATCAGCGATTGCTGGAGTTGTTGACCAACTCGGTTGCCAAGCAACAGGGCGACTTCGCCAAGACGGCTGAACTGGCTACAGAACTCCTGTGTCAATATCTCGATGTGCAACATGCCAGTGTCTGGTCCTGGTCCAGGGATCAGCATGTACAGTTTGAAGTTGCCCGCTTTGGCTCGGGAAAGCCTCTTAAAACGCCGCGTCCATTACACCTCAATCAAATCCCATCTTATATCGACCAACTCAAGCAAAAACGCCATATTGACGCCAATGATGCGGTGGTTGATTGGCGCATGAGCGAACTTGCCGAGATCTATTTTAGCGTCAACGGTATTGCCAGTTCTCTGGATGTTGCTATCAGGATCAATGGTCATATTGAAGGGGTTTTGAGCCTGGAGCGAACCTCTACCGGGCATCACTGGAGTGATTTGGAAATCCATTTGGCATCGCAAGTGGCTGACCAGCTTGCGCTGACTCTGGCTACCCATGACGCCTACCGCAAAGACGAGTTGCTGACGCTGTTTCAGTCGGCCGCTGAACAATCGGCCCAGGTCAGTATGCTGATCAATTTGCACACAGAAGCGATTGAATACATCAACAGCGCCCATGAACAGATCACCGGCATCCCAAAAGAGAAAATGCTGGGTGCCAGTCTAAAGCAGTTGTCCTTCTTCAAGCAGCAACCCAAACAGGCTGAAATGACCCTGGCCAAGGTGTTGCGTGGCGAAGTAGCGACGGGTGAAGTGATGCTTAATCGAGAGTCTGGCCAGGAATACTGGCTCAGATACCATGCCAGTCAATTTATTACCCAGCGTGGTAATCACTATGTGTTGGTATCCAGCGAAGATTGTACCGAGCAGCATAACTATCAGGCCGAACTTGAGCGCTTGGCCTGGCGTTGCAGCCTGACCGGGCTATACAACCGTACCCATTTTAATCGTTTACTCGATAGAACCTATAGCGGGCAGTTGCTGCTGATCGATTTGATTGGTTTTAAACGCTTCAATGATACCTATGGACATGAACAGGGCGACGCCCTGTTGATTGAAGTCGCCCGTCGTCTGAAACATTTTGCTTCTCTTTATCCCGACTGCAGTATTGCCAGAGTAGGCAGCGATGAATTTGCATTGTTGCTTGATGATAGCGGCGATCTCGATCTCGATCTCGATATCGATGCCTGCTGTCATCGCCTCTATCAACAACTGCGAAATCCTATCAATATCGGCCGTGAGCAAGTGGATCCCAAGCCGGCACTGGCTGCGGTAGACATTGCCGAAGTCGCCGAGTTGGTCGCGCCGCTGACTTGCGCCGATATTGCGCTGCAATACGCCAAAAAGAAGCAGGGCACGGCCATTCAGTTTTTCAACAGTGCACTGCTCAAGGCGTTCAAGGATGATGCCCAGATAGAAAGAGATCTGCACGCTGCCATTCGGGGTAGGCAGTTTGAACTTTATTATCAACCGCTTAAAGATCTGCAAAGCTGCAGTTACATAGGCGCGGAAGCGCTGATCCGCTGGCATCATCCCAAGCGGGGAGTACTTTATCCCGGCGCCTTTATCGATATTGCCGAACAGTCGGGGCTCATCAATGCCATAGGCACCTGGGTACTGGAGGCTGCCTGTCGCCAGCTTAATTTGTGGCAGCACCACAATATCAATATTGCCATGCATGTGAACGTGTCGGCGCGGCAGTTTTTCGGTAGTAATCTTTATGAACAGGTTTGGCAGTTGCTCAACCGTTACCGCTTGAAACCCGGCACTCTTATTTTGGAGATCACCGAAACCGAATTGATGGAGGATATACGTTATGCCACCAATTTATGCCAGGAACTGGCTGACTTGGGGGTAGGGCTTGCCATTGATGATTTCGGTACGGGTTACAGTTCAATGCGCTATTTGAAACAGTTTCCCATCAGTAAGCTCAAGATCGACAGATCCTTTATCTCTGATCTCAGCATTAGCCGCGAGAGCCGCGAAATCGTCAGTGCGATTATCGCCATGGCCAAGGCGTTGAATATTTCCCTGACAGCTGAAGGGGTTGAAACCGCTGAACAGGAAAGCTTCCTTACTTCATGCATGTGTCATCAGGCCCAGGGGTTCCTGTACAGCCCGGCGCTCAGAGAGGCCGAATTCAATGCTTTTCTGCAACAGAGTCAACCTGCATTGCTGCATTGATCAGCTAGTTTAAGTTTTTTAGGTTCCACACTTAAATCCGGCCTAAGTTAAATCCAGCCTAAGTTAAATTCGTTTCAGGCAGCAGTGTTTGAACTTGTTGCCGCTATTGCAAATGCAAGTGTCGTTGCGCTTGGGATAGCTGACCGCAAACTGCTTGCCCTCGGTGTAAAACCAGCGGCCGCCCTCACATATAAATTCAGATTCTTCAAAAATAGCGTCCAACTGGCCATCGGCCAGATACCAGGCCTTGAAAGTGACTCTGGCCTTGGTTTGTCCTGCTGTCAAAGGCTCCCGCGCGACAATTTGCAGGCCCAACCACAGGGTCTTTGGCATCTGGGCCAGGGTTTGTGCGTTCAGTCCCTGGCGATAATCCCGGTGATGGGTATCGATAAGATAATCAAACTCTGCTTTAACAAAGGCGGCATAGCGGGAGCGCATCAATTGCTCTGGATTGGCGGCACTGTGCTGTTTGGTGTGAAGCGGCTGACAACATTCACTATAAGGGAGCTTGGAGTTGCAGGGGCAAAGGAGGTTCGCTGTCATCGAGGTTTTCAGTTTCAATTTGGGGCCGGTTAAACGGCTTGGGTTTGCATTGCCGGAGATCATAGCGCTTTGAGGCCTGGCTTGCATTGAAACAATTAATTTATTCGGGTGAATTTCGCAGTTTTCCGCAAGTGTTGGCAGGAACGGAGTCACTTTGTTTGAAGGGTAAGTAAACAGATTTGAAGGATAGGGTAAGCGGGAGCATGTATCGATATTCGGGGCTGGAATGGCTTGCAGAAGTGCGTCTGGGTGAAAGCTGCGTACAGGCTACTTCAGGATGAAACGACAGTCATTTCGGTTAAAAAATAGCGAACCTGTTTTATTGAATTGAACAATATGCTTTAGTAATGAGTAATCTAGGGAAGGTGCGAGTAAGTTCTCGTGGCACTATTGCCGTAAGAGCCCCGAAGGGCGTGGCTTATCGGCCTATCTGCTGTGTTGTTCTTGCAAAGGAGTAAGGCTATCTGCTGCAAGCCACGCCTTGCATTCAGGCCGGTAAGCCGATGCAGATCACAGATGGGCTTAATTGCCCTTTCTCTGGCGAAGTGTCTGTTTTTAAACATCTTAAATCCAGGCTCAGTTCACTTTATGCCCTACAAGGAAAAGAATATGCAGAAATGGATCCCTTTATTGGCGCTCGGCGCCTTCAGTAATCTGGCGCTGGCGGCTGACTGGCAGTTGGATAATGCCGATTCCAAGGTCAGTTTTATATCGGTTAAAAAAGGTGACATTGCCGAGGTACATGAGTTTAACCAGTTGAGTGGCACGCTTGCTGATAATGGCGAATTCAAGCTGGAAATTCCGCTAAGCGGGGTCAATACCGGCATAGAGATACGGGATAAACGGATGCAAACCATGTTGTTTGAAGTGGCCAATTTCCCGACCCTTACGCTGACGGCTCAAGTACCCGCTGAGTTGGTGGATAAGCTCAAGCCAGGTGAGTTGTTGAGTACTGAGATAGATGGCGTATTGTCACTGCATGGTAAGACCCAGAACAAACGTTTTGAACTGGTTGTGGCCAGGCTTGGGCCGTCGAGCCTTTTGGTCACTTCACAGAAAGCCGTCATAGTGAATGCCGAAGAGTTTGGTCTGACCGATGGGGTTGAAAAATTACGTGAAATTGCCGGTCTATCCAGCATCAGCAAGGCTGTTCCTGTTTCATTTGTTCTAAGATTAAACAAGTAACGAACGACAGCTTGATTTGAGGCAAGACTCAAGGTGGAATTTGTTTCATAATGTGACTTTCCGGTCGCGGCTTAATCGGCAATTAGACCGGAGAGTGTGCCCCTTATGGGTTGGCCTGAGACGTTGCACGCGGGAAGAAAGATGGTTACAGACAAAGACGGCTATATGCACCTCATTCAATTCCTGACTGAACACCTTGGATTGTTTGAGACCCCTGAGGGGGGATCTTTGAGCGACAGCAGCGTTATGGAGGAGTTCGAAGAGCAGCTGTCGGCACAGATTATTATGGTCTGTGGCCAAAACCCACAACTATCTTTCGTCCAACGCAACACAGTCATCCGTGAAATCGATGCCATAGTGTATGATCTGGAAGAGATCTTGGCCAAGGTGGCCAACCATAAGGCCACGGCAAAACAAACCTTATTTATCAGTGAGTTTGCCGGTTTGATCAAGAATCTGTTCGATCAGGAAATTGCCAAACTCCAGGTTTAATAATGCATAAACTGGAGGCTCAGGATGCTGACACTGCTTTCCGGGTTTGATGACAATACTGTGGCGGTTCGTGCCAGCGGTATTGTCAGTAGTGAAGATTATGATGCTGTCTTGCTACCGGCGGTTGAGTCCAAACTTAGGGAACATGTGCTCATTAAACTCTGGTATGAATACGGCGCCGACTTCGAGGGTATCTCTTTGCAGGCCGTATGGGATGATGCCTGTCTTGGGCTGTTTCATTTGCAAGACTTTTCCCGTATAGCTGTTATTACTGACAGCTCTGTGATTGAAGGGATGGCGCAAACCTTGGCGCTGATGATCCCTTGCCCGGTATTCGTGTTTCCCAGGACGGAATTGACTAAGGCTCGAGCCTGGCTCTCGGGAACCTGAAGCGTTAACATCTGTCTTATCTTTAAGTTCCGGTATTTCTGCCGGATTTTCATCTCGTTAGTTGAAATGAATGGAATAGTCCCATGCTTAAAAAACTTGGTCTTTGTTTTATGTTGCTTTCGACATCCGTGTTTGCCCAGGAAAAAACAGTTATAGGTCAGACTGAAATTATGACGGTCGCCGAAGCCGGACTCAGTTTTGAGGCCCGAATTGATACCGGGGCGGCCAATACTTCTATGCATGCGGTCGGTCTCAAGGTGATAGGCGGCAGCGCCAAAAAGATGCAGGATAACGTGGGTAAAATGCTCAGCTTCACCACTGAGAATGAAAGTGGCGAGAAAAAGCAGCTCAAGGCAAAAATTGTCAAGACATCTACCGTCAGCAACTCTCAAGGGCGGGAGACGCGTTACATGGTGGAGCTGAATATCGCGTTCGGCAAACACAAGCGTAAGGTCAAGGTTAATCTCAGAGACCGCAGCCACATGGATTATAAACTGCTTATCGGCCGCAATTGGCTGGCTGATGACTTTCTGGTGGATGTGGCCGAGAAACGCATTATAGGACCAGTTGCTCCTATCAGTGTGCGGGAATCCGGGCTGATTTTTCAAACCCGTATTGATACCGGCGCGGTAGAAAACTCGTTGCATGCCACAGATCTGAAAGTGGAGAATGGTGACGAGGATATGGAAAAGAATATCGGCAAGCAGCTGAGTTTTACGACAGAAAATGAAAAGGGTGAAAAGCAACGTCTGCATGCCATGATTACCAATACCTCGTTGATTCGTAATGCTCAGGGCAGTGAAATCCGTTATATGGTGGAACTCAATATTGGTGAGCCGGGAAGGGAGTATCCGGTCAAGGTTAACCTTAAAGACAGAAGCAAGATGACCCACAAACTGTTGATTGGGCGAAACTGGTTGCAGGGCCACTATCTGGTAGATGTCAGCCTCAAAGAAAATGACTGATATGCGTTGCCAATCTTCAATATTATTGATGTTATTTAATGTCGATGCATAAGACAGATACCGAGAGATCGTAACGGCTTTTGTATCAGTGGTGCTTGCCTAAAAGCCGTTGGTTATCGATTCAAGCCATAAATGGGGCTACTGCTACTGAAAGGGCGGTCGGTGGGAGAGTCTTGTTGCCGTCTTAGCTAGTACATCTTAGCCCCGTTTTTGAACATAGATTGATCTCAAACCCATCAAAGTAAGCCTTTCTGCGAGTTGCTCACTGCCGTTTGCAATATAATCCAGTATTGCTTTGCATGCGCTGGCGCCAGGCTTTAGTGCTTTATGGCTGCTGAAGCTGGCGGTGAATGGTGTCGAGACGATATGTAAGTTCGGTCATCATAGTGTTAATTCAAATACTTTAAGATTTGGCAGGCAGCTTTATGATGCAGCTAACTGTCAAGGATGCGCTTTTCCTTTATAATTAATAATTTGATGCTTTGATAGATTTTTGGCTAAGAATGAGGAGTTGAGCTTGTTGACCAAAATCCTGCTGACAGCCCTGGTGTTGGCGCTGGCATGGGCCATGCTCAAACGAAGGTCAAGCCCTGAGGTAAGAAAGAAAGAGGTCGCTGAACCTTTGCCTTTGTTCAAACGCTTTTTGGTTCCTGGAGCCGTGGGTATTACCTTGATACTGGCCTGTGGCTTTTTTGCCTGGCAATGGTTTGATGGTTATCAGGTGGTCTCCGTGACCTTGGTTTCACCCAAGGAAGAACGACGGGAAGTCTATCAGGTGCGTAAGAAAGATATCTCGGCCAATGAACTGGTTACCGTGGACGGACTCAGGATCCGTCTCTCCACCGAGGAGCGTTTGATGATAGCCGAGAAAAGTGTCCCCTGACGCCACTGAACGCTTTTCATTGATGGCTTATCAGGTAAACTAGGCACATTTTTTGCCGGGCATTTCTTTCTACGGCATTGTTATCTTCAGGAGGACCCATGATTACTGCATACACCTATCAGGATCAGCAGCTTAAAATTATTGAGCTGACCATAGAAGACGGTCTTCCGGAACAGACTCTGTGGCTGGATCTTTACAAGCCGGATGACGATGAGCGGGATTGGTTGAGCCGTTATTCGGTGGAAGAGGTGCCCGACGAGGAAGATATCAATGAGATTGAGGCCTCGGCACGTTTCTATCAAAACAAGGACGGCCTGCATATCAACTCTCTGTTTCCGCAGCGGGTTGGTCAGGATGTACGCGGGGTTAACGTTTCATTCAACCTGCGTAGCCGGTTTTTGGTCACCATACGCGAAGAGGATGTTGGTCTTATTCGCCTATTGCGCAACTATTTGCGCCTTGGGCGTATCATGGTGGCCACGCCTCAGGCACTGTTTATCGAGCTCTTTAACCTCAAGGTAGAATACCTCTCTGACTTGATTGAAGATGTTTACACTGTGCTGGAAAACGTCGGCGAGCAGGTGTTCGAGAGTAATGAACTCGATGATGTGTTTAAACTGATCACCTTGCAGGAAGACTCCAACGGCAAGATACGTTTGAGTCTGCTCGATACCCAGAGATCGCTGCGTTACATACAGAAGTATTACCGTAAGGAACTGGCTGAAGACGAACTCAAGGAAATTCGCGAGATGTTGTCGGACATCGAATCCCTGATGCCCCATAGTCAGTTTATCTTCGACAAACTCAACTTCTTATTGGATGCTGCCATGGGTTTCAGTGGCTTGCAGCAAAACAAGATCATTAAAATCTTCTCGGTTGCGGCCGTGGTCTTTCTGCCGCCAACCCTGATTGCCAGTAGTTACGGGATGAACTTCAAAGAGATGCCTGAGCTTGAGTGGTACTTTGGTTACCCTATGGCGGTGGTGATGATGTTGGCCAGTGCGGCAGGCACTTACCTGTTTTTCCGCCGCAAAGGTTGGCTGTAAATCTGGTTAAGGACTTTAGTACCTTGGTTACAGGGGCTTGCGCCTTAATGGTATAACCTGAGCCTTGTGATCTCTGTATTGGTCCGGAGCTTCCAACACGCTCGCCAACGCGGCGAACTTGTGGCGCATAATACGGATGCTGACCAGGCATCTGTGATACGGGTTATTGCAGCGTGCCAGTCTCTGCTGCAGGTGGTGTTTAATGGTTCTGAGCTGGTCCTGGTTGGAGTCGGAACCATTAATCAACTCATTACTCAAACGCTCCTGTAGCTTGTCCAATTCTTCCGGCTGGTTTTGAGCCAGCCACATCAAGGTGTCAAAATCCGGTAGTTCTGTCATTGCCGGCCTCCGCCTGTGAGGGGTGAGCCTGGTTTCAGGCTACCCAAATCCAGGTTGCAACAACAAGATTAGTTCAGTCTAACTATGATGGCGATAATGACTTTGGTTATATAAGCCGAGGGCTCAGCCTTTGCTTTCGCTGCCGAAGTAATAGCTGACCCGCTCTCTGGGATTGAGATACTTGAAGATTTTCTCCGGCAGGGCCGCCGGTGGCAGGCAGCGCACGATAGCAAGGCCTTCGGCTTCCAAGTCGATAATCGGCGCCTGATCTTTGGGCACCAGAGCGTCATATACCAGAATTCGCGGCAGCAGCAGCTTATCCAGGTTGACCGACATTACCAGCCCATATTGGCCGGAAGAAAGTTCGACCACGCTGCCGGGAGGATAGACCCCGAGCATCTTAATCATTTTGCCGACATATTCCTGATTCAGTTTTCCCTTGGAGTATTTATACAGATAGCCCAGAGCAGCATAAGGCGTCTTGGCCTTGGATTGCACTCCAGGATGGCAAAGAGAGTCATATTGGTTCACCACGGCCACCAACTGGGAAGCTTGACTCAGTTCATCGGCTTTCAAGCCTCTTGGGAAACCACTGCCATCGAGTAGTTCATGGTGATTGGTGATAACGTCCCTGGCATTTTCTGGAAATTCGGCTGCCAGCTTGGTGAACTTTGCACCCATCAGCGGGTGCTGGTTCAGCAGGTTTTGCTCGGGTTTAGTCAAGGGAGCCTGCTTGCGCAGTATCTGGCTTGGCAGTTTGAGTTTACCTACGTCATGGAACAGCGAACCCAGGCCCACGGCCTCAATATCTTCTCTGGGCCATTGCAACTCTTTGGCCACCAACATGGTGAGAATGGCAACGTTGAGTGAGTGAAAATAGATGCCTTCGTTTTTATCCGAATCGGCCATTAGATGCAGGATCAGGTTGTCGGAGGATAAAAGTTGCTCGGCAATGTCCCGCACCAAGTCCTGCGCTTCGGTAACAGCATTCAGAGGGCGGCTGCGCAGTTTGTTGACCAGATTGCGCATCCTTGCCAGTGAACGGTCGAAATGCTCCTCTGTCTTATGCAGTTCGCGACGCATTTTCTTGAGAATTTCGATCCTTTGTTGCTTGTCGCTTTCCATCTGTTGTTGCAGAGAGGTGACTTCCTGTGGATTTTCCACTGGGGCAGCTTGTTGATTGGCAGGCAGCGGCGGAGTATCACTGCGGTCCGGTACCACAAACACACTGTCTATGCCCAGCTTACGGATTAGCTCGATTTGCGCCTGTTGTTTGATACGGAAGCTACTGAAAAGAAAAGGATGATCTTTCCATGCCAGAGGAAGACGGACGAAGTTACCCACCTGCAGTTGTTGGACACTGACTCTACAGCTCTTGTTCATTCAAATCATCTTTTTTAAGCAATCGAATCATTTTATCGCAAAGAGTACGCTTTACAATTAGTTAGCTCACATGTAAGCATGTTTGGATAAAAAATATAAGCAAATCGAGATTTTTATGGACTTTATCGAAGTATATCCCAACGCTATCCCTGATGAGTTATGCGATCGTCTGATTGCCGCCTTTGAAGCTCATCCCGGTGTTACCGAGGGCCGCACAGGCCATGGTGTCGACAAGGAAAAGAAAATCAGCCGCGATCTGACATTGGATCAGTACCCAGAGTTGCAGCCACTGCGTAATGAGCTGCTCGGTCATACCCTAAAGCATGCCGGACGATACTTTGATAAGTATGCCATGGCGCTGATGGGAGCCGTGGCCGTGCAGGTGGCTGATGAGTCCGGCAATGCAGTAACCCTGACACCGGATAACTATGCTCGCCTGGGAGCCCCCAGAGCTGAGGCGCTGGTACAATACCTTTATCGTAGTGGTACCATCAATTTGCAAAGGTATCAGCGCGATGTCGGCGGTTATCCCCACTGGCATTCTGAGCAGTTTCCCCAGGCCGGTCACAACGATGCCTTGCACAGAGTGGTGCTTTATATGTTCTATCTCAATGATGTGGCCGAAGGCGGGGAGACGGAATTCTTCTATCAGCAGCGCAAAATTGCGCCGAAGAAGGGCACCATGGTGATAGCGCCGGCGGGATTTACCCATAGTCACAGGGGCAACCGTCCAAAGAGTGGTGACAAGTATATTGCCACTTCCTGGATCATGTTTAATCGCGCCGAGCAGCTTTATGGACCAACTCGGCGCTGAGGCTTATTGCATGGGAATCTGAATACGGAAGCAGGCGCCTTCCAGTGCTGAATCCTCAATGCTGAGGGTGCCGCCGTAACTGCTGACGATTTCATTACACACTGCAAGGCCAATTCCCTGTCCCGGTGACTGGGTATCGGCGCGCACACCGCGCTGGATGATCTTCTGTTTAAGGCTCTCATCAACACCAGGGCCGTCATCTTCCACCTGTATCTGTAGTATGTTGCCTTGATAACCGGCACTGACGTGAACGGTTGAAATACATAGGCGGAACGCATTTTCCATCAGGTTGCCGAACAGTTCCATTAAGTCGCCTTGATTACCGGGAAACTGCAGTTCGTCCTCTATTTTGGCGCTGAACTTCACCTGTTTGTCTCGGTATACCTTGAACAACATCTGTGCCAATTGATCCACCAGAGGGGCAATCGGAGTCTGTTCCTGCTTGAGGCCCTTGCGTCCCAGCATGGCTCGCTTGAGTTGATATTTCACCAGCTGATCCATCTGGCTCACCTGTTCCATGATTTTTTCGCTGCTGGCCTGTTTATCCAGGCTGGCATCATCCGTGATGGCATGTACAGCGGCGAGACGGGTTTTGAGACTGTGGGCCAAGTCATTCATGGCATTTTGATAGCGCTGTTGCTGAGCACTGGATTGCTGCAGCAGTTGGTTGAGCGCCTGGGTGACGCCTTCCAGCTCCACCGGATAACCGCCGGAGAGTGACTTGGACTTGCCGTTGATGATGGATCTCAACTCATTTCGCATCTGTACCAGTGGCCGCATGCCCCAATAAGCGGCGCTGATCAGCAGTACCAGTGCCAGTGCCAACACCAGCGCCAGACGAATATAGGTGCGTTTGGCAAATTGGCTGTATTCCTGTTCCAGCTTGGCCGCATCCTTGAGCACCAACAGGTTGTAGTGAATACCGGCGATATCGACCGACAGCAGATAGGCAAAATAGGCACGATTGTCGGCCATGTTCAGGTAGTAGGGGGGCGCTTCGTTGCGGATTTCATTGAAACGTTCACAGGTATCAAACAGACCTCTGTCCACTGCCAGCGAAGAGGTCCATACCTGTTTGAACTTCTCGTCACAGGAGGCGATAACATAGCGCTCCTGTTTGTTGTTCTCCTCAAGCCAGGAGCTGGTGTCCGGGATCAGGTCATGCTCCCTGAGCTCGGCAGCCACTTGAGGGATTTCGGCGATTAGCTGCGCCGTCTCTTCGTTGTAGCTGTTTTGCGCATGCAATATGTTGACCATCCAGGCCAAGCCAAAACCGACCACGGCTATGATAGACAACGAAGTGAGAAACATCCGCGTCAGCAGGCGTTTCTTGGGTTTTATTCTCAATTGCATGGTAGGTTGAATTTGTACCCCTGGCCTCTGATGGTCACTATTGGATTTTCGATGCCGTCACGGGTCAACTTCTTGCGCAGTCGGCTCACCATCACCTCAATGGTGTTGGGATCGCCTTCTTTGTCGCCATAAATAACGTCCAGTAAACGTTGCTTGGCGACCACTTCATGGTTGTGGCGCATCAGATATTCGAGAATTTGATATTCGAAGGCGGTGATCTCCATCGGCTCACCATTCATGGTGACCTGCTTGGCGGCGAGATCCAACGACAGGTCGCCGCTGTTGATCACCGGCTTGACGAAGCCGGCACTGCGGCGGACCAAGGCATCGAGGCGGGCCACCAGTTCCTCTTTTTGAAAGGGTTTGACCAAGTAGTCGTCGGCACCGGCGTTGAGTCCTTCAACTTTGTCTTGCCAGTTGACCCGGGCGGTCAGGATCAGAATAGGGGCTTTGACATCTTCATCCCGCAGGCGTTGGATAAGTGCAATGCCGTCTTGATCCGGCAAGCCCAAGTCCACAATGGCGACGTCAATAGGGTAGTTGGTTGCCTGGAAAAATCCCTCTTTGGCGGTTCCCGCCACCTGAACCTGATTCCCCAATTCTCCCAGTTGTACCTTGAGGTGGTGGGAGAGTAAGGGATCGTCTTCAACAACCAAAATTCTCATATTCTTTACGCCTTTAACTGAAATCAGAACAGTGTACGCAGTTCCCAGGAGCAGCTCAAGCCGAGGCTAAAGCAAAGGTATCAGTCATACAAGATTTAAACCTAAGACCTAACTCGCTAAAAAATAGGGCTATACACTGGCTCGAGTGTATAGCCCTATTACTTAACCTACGCTGACCTCTGATGTGGATTGTCGAGTCATTGGCCCAAGATGGAAATGTTGGCGGGTGTGACGACTAGGAGCCCCGGTTACGATTTCTGGCCAGTTTATTACCGCTCCAGGCGCTCAGCAGAGTAAACAGGGTGACCCCGCCCATAATAAATGCCAGCCTGAGCCAAGGGGCATCCATGGCCTGGCGCATGGCGACATATTCAAAGCCACTCTTGGCCCATACCAGCACGGCGCCGATCAAGAGACCGATTTGCAGAACGCGAATACCAACAGCGCTTTTCACAAACAGCAATGCCGGTGCCAGCAGGCAGATTGCGGCGGCGATTGTGTGCGAGTATCTGAGGAAATGAGCGCCCAGTAGCCAATAAGCAAGACAGAGTAAAACAACACGCCACCACATAGAGATACCTTGAATCAATTGAATTGAGGTTATTCTAGTCTGAATTTAAGGTGTATTCTATTTGCTGCTTCACAGTTTATCCCTGTAGTTAAAGGTTATAGCCCGTCTGGCTTAGGGTTTCATATGCAGCTTATTGTTTAATTTTATGGGGTTAAGCCGTTAATAGCCGCAGCAGTATGGCAACCGAGACAGTCAGGAAGATAGCGCCGCAAAGGTAATCTATATAGTGACCAAAGCGTAGCAGGCGTTGCTGCACCCGGGCGTGAGACAGCAGCATGGCCAGCATGGCAAACCAGATAACCGAGAGCAGCGGCAGTAATATAGCGGCCAACAGCTTGGTCTGATTGCTGACTTCTGGGGTGATAAGGGTGGAAAACAGCGTTAGAAAGAACACCAACGCCTTGGGGTTGAACAGGTTGGTCGATAACCCAAGCAGCAGCCCGGCAGTAGCCGACATAGTGTTATTGCGGGTGCTTTTGCCAAGGTTATTGTCTACCCTGTTGTTTAACTCCTCGGACTGCATGACTTGTGCATCATTGATTGCTTCCCGGCCGGTTGGTAATTCATTGGTTTGCGCTTCAGCGAGTGACCTTGCCGCCAAGGCGCGTTTAAGCCAGGCCTGGGCACCAAAAGCTCCCAGTCCCATCCAACCCAGATAAAGGGCGCCAAAGAGTTGCACCAGCACAAACAGGGTATGCGAGCTTTGAATGGCCAGGCTGACACCTGTGAGGCTCAGGACAGTGTGCATCAATATCGCCAGAGAGATGCCAACGGCGGCCGCCAGTGCGGTATTGCGCGGCTCTCGGCTGGCGATTTTCAGGATCAATGCAAAGTCGGGTCCCGGGCTCGCCAATGCCAGTAGGTGAATGGTGCCCAGGGTCAGCAAAAGATGCAGATCTGTCATAGTCAAGGTTATCCTGATAGTGCCAGCCGAGGCTGAAAGTATTTGGGTATAGGGGGAAAATGCTCAGCCATCAGAGAGGCGTATGGCGTTCACAGCATGCGCCGCTGAAATGCCTGCGGAGAAAGCAGGAAGGCACGTTTGAAGGCCTTGTTCAGATGGCTCTGATCGAAGAAGCCGACTTGCTGCGCCACCGAAATCACACTATCTCCCCTGAGCAGAGCTTTCTTGGCATATTCCAGGCGGATCCGCTTTAGATAGGCATGTGGCGTCATGCCGGTTCTCTGGCGAAACTGCCTAAGCAGTTGGTATTGGCTGAGATCCAGCTCCTTGGCAAGCTGCGGCAACCGAAATGGCGCAGCGGGATCGGCATGAAAGGCTTCTCTTAACCTATCGAGTTGACTCTGACTCAAGGCGTGAGGCTGTCTCTCGGTATTGAGCTGGCGACCGTGCTGGCGCAGCAGCTTTTCTAAAAAGGTGATAACTGCGGCTTCGGGAACCAGGAGATCATTGGCGGCTATGGGTTGGGTCAGCAAATGGTGCAGCTGGCAAAATTCCCGATACAGCGCCGGATGATACAACAAAGGCGCGGCAAAACTGAAATATCCCAGGCCGAGATCCCGCGCCAGTTGCTGCAGCCAGTCATGGGGCAGGGACATTACCAGAGCACAATAGCCCTGCTGTTCGCTGCTCTGGCCATCATGGCTGCTGTCGGGATCAAGGGTCGACAACCAATGGGGTCTCAGGTGCCAGGTTTGGCCACGATAATGAAAGTCCTGGCCGCCGTGACTGACTACGCCGATATGAAAGTCCAGATGAACATGGGGCTCGAAGTGAAAATGTTGAAAACTGGCCCGACTGATCTCCAGTTCGGGATGGGATGGGGCGCGCCAGTAATGGATTTTCTCCTCGTGCATCTTGCTATCCTGGGTAAGAATTTATGTTATCTTAGCGGTCGGTTATCCAGGCCGCCTAGTAAATTATTGCACGGCCGGTATCAAAGTCAGACCTATAAACACCGATAACAGATTGGAGCCCACAGTGAAAGGACAGATCTTAAGAGAAATGAAAGTACTGAGTGCTATTGAACCTGAATATGAGGTGGAAAGACGGGTAGCATTTCTTAAGGCCAAACTGCAGGAGGCTCGCAGCCAGACGCTGGTACTGGGGATCAGTGGCGGGGTCGATTCTTCTCTGGCCGGGCGCTTATGTCAGTTGGCGGTAGATTCGCTCAATCAAGGCAAAGCCGAGGCTGAATACCGTTTTGTGGCCATGCGTCTACCTTATCTTGAGCAGCGTGATGAACATGAGGCGCAGCAGGCGCTGGCATTTATCCGCCCCAGCAAACTGGTGACTGTGAATATTCATGAGGGGGTGAGCGGCATTCATCAGCATGTACTCAGTGGCTTTGACCGCGCCGAGCTGGCGCTACCGGATGCCAAAAAGGTTGATTTTGTGAAGGGTAATGTCAAGGCCAGAATGCGGATGGCGGCCCAATACGAAGTGGCGGGGCTGCTGGGTGGCCTGGTGGTTGGAACAGATCACAGCGCCGAAAATGTTACCGGTTTCTATACCAAGTGGGGCGATGGAGCCTGCGATTTGGCGCCGCTTTTTGGCCTGAATAAGCGTCAGGTACGGCAATTGGCCGCCTTCCTCGGCGCCTCGGAAACCTTGGTATACAAAGCGCCAACGGCGGATCTTGAGTGTGACAACCCGGGTCTTGAAGACGAGGCTGCCCTGGGGTTGAGTTACGATCAGATAGACGACTTCCTTGAGGGGAAGCCGGTTTCCGCCGAGGTGGAAAGCAGGATTATAGCCATCTACAAGGCGACGCAGCATAAGCGCAGGCCTATCCCGACCATTTACGATTAACTGCTCAACTTGAATCGTAAAACGCCGCGTTGATCGCGGCGTTTTTTATGGCTGGCGTAGCGCCTGACGCAGCAGCAGAATACTGGCGTTGGGAAACTGGCGGTAATCCAGATAGGGGACTTTCCAGCGCCACTGATCCAGCCTTTGTATTCCGGGCGCACCGTTAAGACTCTGCCCGGCATCGCCGGCGATATTGAGTTGGCTGGCGGCTTGATTGCCGGCGATAAGTGCTATGCCGCTATCGGTTACCAACTCTGTCGCGCCTATCTCCAGTGCGACCTGGCAAAAGAGCCCCTGCTGCAGAAAACTACGCCAGTCGTCATCCGGGGCAAATATCTTGGCGCAGATCACCAGGATTTTGCGCCAGTGGTTGGAGTTGGCGGCTATCAAGGCCGCGGCGGCATCGTTCTGCTGCCAGTGCCAGTCAAGCGGCAGTGTTGGCGAGTTGGGTAAGTAAACCCGCGCTTTGGCCAGGTCGTTACCAATACGCGAAGGAAATGAAGGCGTTGAGTGTGCGTGCACGTTTGCTCTCTGTTAGACTTTTATGCCAATAGATCTCAGTGAAATGCCGTTTCAGCGCCGCCACTTTGGGGCAGTTCGAGGTAAAGGTCAATGAAAACTCTGCTTATCAGCTCGGGGAAACAGCTTACTATTGCGCTTTTTTATGCTTGTTTCGGTATAGGGCTGGCGCTGACTGTGACCGGGATCTGGTTACTCAATGATCGTGTTGATTTGAGTCCCTGGCATACTCACTTTCTGAGCCATGAGTTTGATCGTCACAAGGGCGTCGAAGACTTTAACGATTATCTCAAGTTGGAGCAGCAACTGTTTGCCGAGCTTGATCAGGAGCTTGGTAAACTTTCCGGTGGCATAAACTCACCGATAAATCGCTATCACAGCGGCAGCATAGCAGATCCCAAGCGCTGGGTTTTTCCCTGGAATCAAAGTTTCGAATGGGCCAATGCCGATGCGCAGTTCGGGCTCTTGCTGTTTCATGGTATGTCAGATTCACCCTACGCCATGCATCAGTTTGCCCAGCAGTTCAAGGGGCGCGCTCATGTGTTGGCGCTGAGGTTACCGGGACACGGCACTCTGCCATCCGGCCTGGTGCGCTTGGAATGGCAGGATCTGGCCGCGGCCGTTAAGTTGGCCAGTCGCCATATGAGCCAGGTGCTCAATGGCAAACCTCTCTATGTGATAGGTTATTCCACCGGCGCCAGTCTGGCGCTCAACCATGAGTTGGAAAACCTTCATAAAGGCAGGCCTACTGACTATGAAAAGGTGGTCATGCTGTCGCCGGCCATAGGTTTGGCTCCTATGGCGGTCGGCGCGCAGTGGCAGTCGCAGCTGGGTTATATTTTGGGGCTGGAGAAACTCAGCTGGAATACTATTTCACCCGAATACGATCCCTTTAAATACAGCTCTTTCGCCGTAAATGCCGGTGATGTGGTTTATCGTCTGGCGCAGCACAATAGCCAGCGTTTACTGGCTTTACCTGAAGAAAAAAAACGCCAGTTGCCGCCGATTTTGGCGTTCCAGTCGCTGGTGGATGATTCGGTATCGACGAGAGCTGTGCTGGAGAACCTGTTCCTGCAACTGCCCAAGGGAGCCAATGAACTGGTGATCTATGATATCAATCGTAATCAGGTGAACCTCAGTATGACACCTGTGGATCCTCTGGCGGAGATCAGCGGCATACTGGCGCGAACCAATCTGACTTTCCGGGGAACATTGATTGAGAATCAGGTGGGCTTCAGTCATCTGGTGCAGGCTCGGGAGTTTGGTACTCATTCCGGAGTGGAAAAACTCAACTTTAAATGGCCCGTGTCAGTTTATTCCTTGTCTCATGTAGCCTTGCCGTTTTCTGCCAATGACAGTCTATATGGTAATCAAATGGCCACAAGCATGGACCGCATTCAAATTGGCGCCGCCGCATCCCGTGGCGAGCGCGGTGTCATCAGCATTCCCGCCGCCGATATGCTGCGCCAGCGCTGGAACCCTTTCTTTGATTATCAGATGCAGCGGATTGAAACCTTTTTCAATCAAGATCCTGAGCCGACAAAGTACAGATGACCCGGTTACGTCCCTCGCTTTTGGCTTGGTATAGGTTAGCATCGGCTTTTTTTAACCAAACCTCCAGAGACGGACTGTAGGAGGCATTGGCAATCAGGGCACCGATACTCGCAGTGACGCTGATCCGGCGTTGATCTTCGGGGTTGATGATTTCAAGATCGGTAATGGCCTGACGTATTTCATTCAGATACGGCTCTATCTTGAAAGGGTTGCACATGGGTAGCAGTAGCAATAGTTCTTCACCGCCGTAGCGGCTGATAAGATCCGAGTCGCGCTTGAACTTTGTCTTAAGCAAATCGGCGACTCGTTTCAAGGTTTCATCACCGCCCAAATGACCAAATTCATCATTGATCCGCTTGAAGAAGTCCAGATCCATCAACACCACGGCCATGGCTTCGTTATTGCGTTGGCATAGACCCTGTAAAGTGGCGAAACTCGCTTCGGCGTGGCGCCTGTTGGCAAGCCCTGTGAGCGGATCGGTTTGAGCCAACTGTTTGAGTTTGCGGTTGGCTTGCTCCAGCTCCAGAGTTCGAATAATGACTTTTTCTTCCAGATCCAGCTGGTGGGCCATCAGTTGGCGTTGGTTCTCCTTGAGTTCAGTGTAGAGGTGAGTTACTTCCACGGGCACGTTTTGGTCATTGAGTAACTTATCCTCAGTAAGGCGCTTGCCCTTGTTGAGTTGCTCTGAAATCAATTCCAGCGGTTTGGTCAGCCGTTGCCCAACCACTCTGGCAACCAATAGCGACAGTAATAGGAACAGCAACAACAATGCGAAGGTGAAAATAAACTGGCGCTCCACTTCGTGCAGCAGTGGGGCGTAGGGATCGAGTATAAAAATTTGCCAGTTGTTTTGCAGGCGATACTGGCTGTAAACATATTCCGGACTGTCGTTATCCAATGCTTTTAGGTTAAGCATGGGCAATAAAGAGCGATAATGTTTACCACTCTGGCGGTAGTTGAGTTGCTCGAGTTTGGGTAAGGCCAACGCCTTGGAGGCGTAAATAAGACGCATATTTTCATCGACAATGAACATCGACTGATTGGTCTGTTCCAGAAAGTCATTATCCAATTCGCTGAAACGATTGAGATTTAGCGAACCTTCTACTATACCGATAACTTGTGGGCCTGTGGCCAGGTACAGTGGGCTGCTGATGGCGACTATGGCATCTGAGCCAAAGCCCCGGCCGAGAAATACGGCGGAAGTGAACAGCCGCTCATTGAAAAATGCCTGCTGAAAATAGTCTCTGTCATTGATCTTCTTATCGCCCCCCTTAAGCTCCTTTAGCCCACTGACAGGGCTTGCTTGCACTATGCTGCCTTCAGAGTTGGCAATCAGCATGGTTAAAAAGCCGGGGTTGAGTTTGTGCAGCCGTGACAGCATCCGCTGCAACTCATCCGGGCTGGGAGAACTATGTTTAATAAGTTCGGCGGCGGTAGCAATGACCGACTGATGCCGCTCGAGATAATGCTCTACCACCAGGCCGATATTTTTGGCGGTTTCATGTAAGTGTTTACCCAGGATCTGTTGCTGCTTGTTGACCCAGTAATAATTAAATACCAGGGTAGAGAGTATCAGGCTCAAGTTTAGCAGCAGCAAAAAACTGTAAAAGAGCTGCTCGCCAAAGCCGCTGCGCTTGGCTGGTAGCTGACGGCCGGTCAGGCGTTTGAGCGCAGGGGTTACCAACACAATCAAGCAGCCCAGGGTGATATAGACCATGGCATTGACCGACTGCTTGATGACGACGAAGGGAATGTATTCAGAAGGTAAATCGCTGAAAAGGTGTAGATAACCATAAATAAGTGGCATGCCCAGCAACAGCCAGAAGCAGACACCGGCGTAAAATACCGGCCAGCGTTTTTTTCTGGCAAATCCCAGGGCCAATGCCTCGAGACAGAAGAGTAGATAAACGTGCGGACTGTCCCATTGCAACATCAAGGAAGTTACACTGATGGTGGCGGCGAGCAAGGCATACCAAGGCCCCAGTAAAATGGCGATTAGTACATAGAAGGTATTACCCAATACCAGCTGCACATTGGCAAACAAGGGGATGGGGAAGCTGTTACAGGCAAAGCCTATCAGGCCAGCCATCAGACTGAGCAACAGCGGTTGTCGATACCAGGGTAAGTGGGTCAAATCAGTTCCAACTCCTGTCTGGAGTTAACAAATGGTTAATGACAAATGCTAGAGCTAAATGGTTTATTTAACAATATTTTTTGAATATTTGTCTTCAGCGCTACCCAATACCTGTTTCGAATCGGTACTCGCCAAGCTTAGTTGTGGTGGTGGTTTTGCATAAAAAGGGATGGTCGGGTGGCTAAAAAGGGCAAGCCGATAAAGATGAATAGTTGAAGATAGCGGCCGGAAAAAGCATCAAGGCGCCTTTGATATCAATGAAAGCGCCTTGATGTGTTTGACAGCCTTATTCGCCCTTGAGCCGTCGGTCCAGTTGATCTTTCAGATTGGCGGGCACGCCTTTGATCAAAATGGTATCCGATACAGGATCGTAAATGACCCGCTCACCCAGATGTGAGCTGTCAAAGCTCAGGGTCAGGCCGCCGCCGGTGCCGGAGAATTTCTTCAACTGCCTCAAGGTGGATTTATCAGCCGGAAACTCTTCTTCCAAACCGTAATCACCGCCAACGGCAAAGTCATAGAAGGAATCCATGCCGGATTCAGCCAGTTCATCGGCCAAGTCCTTAAGCATGACTTCACTGCCGCTGTCGACCTGGGAAGTACAGTATTCAAACACCCGGTCGCGGCAGGTTTGACGCTCTTCTTTGGTTAGTTCACCGCCACCGACAAAGTCTTCCACCGCCTGCATCAGGGTCTTGCTCTGCTGCTTGGGATTAACCCCTTCGACGCAGCCCATAAAGTCGAGGAAGAAGTCAGCCACCTTGCGTCCGGCTCTGCCGCGGATAAAGGAGATATATTTGCGCGACTCACTGTCGGCTTGCCACTCGGTGAGATCGATTCGCGCCGCCAACTGGATATTATTCAGATCCAGATGGTCGTTTTGTGATAACTCCATATCATCCAGCACAGTCATTGATGACTTGGCGTTCAGCAGTGCTACAAACAGGTAGTCGCTGGCCATAAAGGTGTAGCAGGCCAGTAACAAAAAGCCACCCTGGCTGAAGTCATACTTGGAGAGTTCTTCCTGCAGCAGTTTGCCAGCAGTGGCTGAGAACTCTACAAAGCCTTGCTGCCCATCGCGATAAGACTTGAGTGCTTCCTTGAAGGCGGGGTTGGCCTCGCCATCATCCCCGGGGACGCCAAAATAGCCAAAGCCTTTTCCCGCTTTACTGGAATAGCTCTGATGCAGCTCATCAAGCATGGTCTCAACGGCCTGGCTGTTCAGCAGTGGTTGAGGGCGCAGACGGCAGCTGAGCTGGCCTTCGCCATTTTGGGTGATTGCGTGAATAATCGCTTGTTCGACGTGAATACTCATAAGCCCCGATAGTGATACTCTGTTGTAAATCCGCTATTATATGCCGCTAATCCTTATCTGAGTGAATCATTTTTTATTTATGGCTATCCAATCAAAATATACCAATGTGCAAGTTGAATCCCTGATCGCCGAATTATTGGCCGTGCTGGAAAAACACCAGGCTCCGACCGATCTTGGCCTGATGGCATTGGGAAATGCGGCTTCGCATCTGTTGTCGACCAAGGTGCCCAAGGAAGCCCGTCAGCAGGTGGCGGAGCAATTTGCCAAGGCATTGACACAATCCTTGCGTTGACTTGTAACAACTGAAATGCGCTAAATAGTGGCGTTGTAAGTCAAAAAGCACATAATAGCAAACAATGTAAGATACACAGGCAACTTACAAAAGCGGATCCATATGGTCGAGCGAACAAAGCAGTTGGGCAAGGACAGGGTTTCACGCCTTATCAATTGGGGGCACTGGTTTGCCTTCTTCAATGGCTTTTTGGCCATGATAGTCGGCAGTCGATATCTGGAAAGTGTCGGCTACCCTGAAACCTGGATTGGTTGGGGCTACCTTGGCGTCAGTACCATAGGCCATTTAAGCTTCCTGGCGTTTATTGTCTATCTGGTGTTGCTGTTTCCCGTTACTCTGCTGTTGCCTTACTCGCGTATCCTTCGGGGATACGCGGCTGTGGTGGCCACCCTCGGTCTGTGTATCATGCTGTATGACACCATAGTCTATGACGACTATGGCATGCATTTGAGTCCCTTCGCTGTCGATTTGGCCTGGGCCGACCTCAATAGTTTACTGCATGGCACGTCTTATATCGTCACTCCCCTTGGGATCTTGGCTCTGGAGTTGACCGCCGCCAACTTTATCTGGAAGCGGATTGAGAAAATTCAAAAGCGCAACTATGGCAACAAGGTGGTGGCCTTTATCGGGGTTTGCTTTGTCAGTAGCCATCTCATTCATATTTGGGCCGATGCCGCCGATGTCACCGAAATTACCCGTTTCGATGATGCCTACCCGCTATCTTATCCGGCGACGGCGCGCACCTTCATGGAAAATCACGGTATCGATGGCTCCAGCAGCTTGAAGGTGGATACCGAAACCAGCTTTAAATACCCAAGAACGCCACTGACCTGCAGCGCCGAAGAACATCCCAATGTGCTGCTTGTTGCCATCGACAGCCTTAGGGCTGATATGGCCGACGAGCAGACCATGCCGTTTTTCAGCCGCTACGGCAAACAAAACCATGCGTTTATGAATCACCTCAGCGGTGGCAATACCTACCGCAGTGGCATGTTTTCCCTGCTTTATGGGCTGCAGGGCAGCTATACGGATGCGGTGGAACTCAATTACACCAGTCCCTTGCTGAGTCAGAGCCTCAAGCAGCAGGGCTACAATCTTGGTCTGTTTATCAGCAGAAGTAATTATGCCGAGGCACGTCCCCAGGCGATATTCCGCGATTTTGACGCTCATATTGCCGAAGACGATGGCGGCAGTGCCATGGCTGATATCCAGAATATCGATAGTTTCCAGCAGTGGCGGGCCCAGCAACAAGCGCCCTGGTTTGCGCTGCTTAATCTCAAATCGCCGGAAGATTATGACACGCCGGTAGGTTTCCTCGGGGTGCAGACGGTTAAACCCGACAGCGCTCTCAAACCGGCGCAGAAGGTGCTGTTCAATCAATATCGGCAATCGCTGAACTTTATTGACAAACAGCTGGAGCAACTCTTGTCTGCTATGCCGGAAAACACCCTGGTGATCATTACCGGCGTCAATGGCAAGGTGTTCACCAGTAACGCCGATGAGGCCAGACGGGATTTGTCACCGGCCAATGTCAGCGTGCCTTTGGTGATCCATTGGCCCGTCGGTGGCCACGCCCAGGCCAAGTACCGCACCAGCCACTATGGCTTGGTGCCGACCTTGATGAGCCAAGTACTGGGTTGTAGCAATCCGGCCACTGATTACAGTGCCGGCCGCCACCTGCTGCAGCCCGACAGCCTCACATGGGTCTATGTCGGTGACGCTCGGGTGTTTGCTATCTATCAGCAATCGGAGATTACTGTGATTGACCGTCACGGCCAATATCGTATCTATGACAAGGCTTATCAGAACCGCCTGGACAAGAAGATGAGTGCTCCGGAGCTCATCGAAGTGATGCGTGAAGGGCGGCGTTTGTACAACCATTAAGCGCTGCGGATTAAAGACTGTACGATAGAGAAAAAAACAGGCCACAAACTAGGCAGTTAAACTAAAAATTCTCAGATGGAGCTTGCACAGCTTCGCGACTGTTGATAAAGTTCTGCCTCGTTGAGACGGCATACTGCGCCAGCCGCTCAAGACAAATATCGGTATGTAGCGCAGCCTGGTAGCGCACTGTCATGGGGTGTCAGGGGTCGGAGGTTCGAATCCTCTCATACCGACCAAATTAAATGCTTGATTACTAATGTAATTTAGCTAAGCCAAAAGCCCGTTATTTAGCACAGCTAATGCGGGCTTTTGCCTTTTTATAGCAGATCTATAGCATTAGATTTAAAGCCTATGGATTTGTGAATTTACTTCGTAACAGCCTTCTGTATTGACCACGACCGCCGTGATGCTGCGGCAATGCCAAGTGTTAATCGCAGCATCGTCTAGCCAGAAGGTAACCGAACCACGGTTGACTAATGCCTGATTGTATTGCTTCCAGTTGGTGATATTGCGTTCTGACTTACCCATGAAACTGACCGAAGACCTGTTATGCAAGATCAGATCATGGAAAGCGAAAAAGGTTCCGCTTATTTAGGCAACAACGCCCTTTAACTTGCCCATGACCTTAAACCTGTGATGCAAGATCTGATCATGAAGTGCCAAAAAGATTCCGCTGATTTAGGCAACAACGCCCATTTGGGGAGCCGCCTTGCTGTTTCTGTTGGAGTTGTTTTACTCACTTTCGCATGACTGAATTGCTGACTCCCATTGCGGTTGCAGCCTCTTGTTTAAACTCAGCGCTGAACGTCGGTCTTGTGTTTTTTATGTCTGCCACCTATTTGCGGCGAAGCACGCCTTGCATCCAGGCCCGTAAGCCGACGCAGAGCACACATGGGACTTGTTCGCACCTTCCTTAGGTAACCAAATTCACTATGCCGCTACAGAAATCTATTCGTATCATTCTTATAATAACTGAAAGAAGTAGACTCCATCTGATACTTTTTTGAAAATATCAAATTGTGCGTGTTCTTGGAATGCTTCTATATTCATACTCTCACCAAAAACCAAACCGTTTATTCCTAACATCACAGAGTTCCCCCATTGAATGCGGACTGTATTATATTTGGTGTCGTTAAACACATCAGTAACGCCAATTTCAGCCATGTCTACAAGTATCTCATTTAGATTCTCTTGTGATAACGTTACATTTGGCTGAGTCATGGATAATACTTGGCTCCATTTTTCAATTTTATTCTCGGCAGCTTTTTGGGTATATGTCATCATAAAACCACCGTCCGGACTTTTCCCAAAAGTTTTGGTAATAGGATTAATGACAACTCCATTTAAAACAATTGTTTCTTCAGAAAGGTAAGAGATTTCTTTTATATTATATTGGTTGATTTTGATAATTAATGCCTCTGCATTAATTNCTTCATTGTAGTTAGGACTACAAGCCACTAAAATAGAGAGTATTGGTAAAATGAAAGCTTTATTTAATTTCATTGTAAGTTACCTAGGTGTATTAATATGGAATTATTTTGTATGTACAGTTTTTGTTCAGGTGGTAATGACCACCAAGACCATTTGGGAATTACCATAATTCACATTGTTACTTTCGCGCCACCGGGTATTCCAGGATTGATCTGATCCGGTAATAATGGACACTTAGCTAAGCACTATTTTTTAATTCAAATTTTTCTGGGCTCAAATACCCAAGAGCACTATGCCGTCTGGTCCGATTGTAATCAACCTCAATATACTCAAATACCGCTTGTCTCATTTGCTCACGTGCCATGAGCGGCTCGTCTTGCAACGCGTCAACTTTTAATGCGTGGAAGAAGTTTTCCACGCAAGCGTTATCCCGGCAATTCCCTTTACGGCTCATGCTTTGTACTAACTGATGTTTCTGAAGCAAAGCACGGTTATCGTTTGCGCAGTATTGGCTTCCTCGGTGGTCGCTATGGACAATCACGTCAGTAGGGAAACCTCAGCGGAATAACGCCATCTTCAATGCGTCACAAGCATGTGCTGATGTCACTCTGCTTGCCATCGACCACCCCATTTCAGGTTGGCCGCATTAGCAGTAAAGTTCTGCTTCCCTAGACGTAGTCTAAGGGGCTTTTAACTCCCTCAGGTAGCGGTAAATGGTGTGCACCGAAATATCCAGCCGCTTGGCGGCCACCTGGGCGCTATCCTTGAGTTCAAAAATGCCGGCATCGAACAGACGGGTCACGATTTCACGGTTTTTTTTCGATGACGGGATCTGTTGACAATGGCGTACTTCCTGGTTGACCTTGTCTATGGTGCTGTGCAGCGTTTCCTCAATATTGACGGCGAATACTTCTGACGTACCGCAGTGTTCTGTGAGCGGGGATTGTTGCGGCAGCATGGAGCGCAACACAGACATCAAAGGCGCATCCATATCTGTGTTGATACATAAAAGGCCTATGGCCATCTGTTTTTCGTTGCGGATAACCGTGGTGATGGATTTCAGAGTTTTGCCATTACCGCTTTGGCTCAGATAAGTCTCGGAGATATCCTGGCCGCGCTTGAGTTTTTCCAATGCCAGATTGGTAATAGGTGCACCGACACTGCGGCCGGTAATATGGCCGTTGGCTATTTTGATGATTGAAGGGTGGTCTCGGTCCAGGCTGTGTAAAACCACTTCTGTGTGTTGCCCATACATGGTGGCGATACCGTCGACCACATTTTTGATGGCGTTGAGTATCTCCATGTCTTTGGGAGTTAACTTGTGAAGTTTCACCGCTATCCTTGTGTGAAAGCCCGGTTATTGCCGGGCACTGGAGCTTAGGCAGACATGATACTGATAATGGTATTGTCGGTCGACACCATGCCATCACAGATCATCTGCCCCAGATTCTTGATTGTTTGTTCGACATCGGCGGCGACTATGCCTTGCGTCGATACGGCATGTTGGTTGAGCGCCATCAAAAATGCCCGTACAGCCGCGCTGGACGAGGTACTGACCTTCATGGCACAGGAAGCTTTGGCGCCGTCACAGACCATGCCAGTGCTGTCGCTGATGACATTCTGAATGGCGTAACAGCTTTGTTCAAAACTGCCCCCGGCAAGATACACCATGGCCATGGCCGCTGCGGCACTGGTCACCGTATTGCCGCAAAAAGCCGACAGTGGCGGGTAGTGGCACTTAATGTAAATGGCGCCGAGGTGGCTCATGATAAGTGCCCGGGCCAGCTGCTCTTCACTGCAGCTGAACTTCTTGGCGGTGACCACTACCGGTACAGTGGCGGCTATGCCCTGATTGCCACTGCCAAAATTGCTCATGGCCGGTAGGGTAGCGCCCCCCATGCGCGCATCCGAGGCCGCCGCCGTGTACATGACTATCGAGTTGAGCAGGTCGTCACTCAGCAAGCCGATATCGATATTTTTCTTCAGCGTTCGGCCCACTTCCAGACCATAGGCCGAATTCATGCCTTCGTCGGACAAGCGGGAGTTAAGATCGGACGCCGCCAGAATAAATCTTATTCGGTTAACATCTACCCCGGTGGCAAACTCATAGATTGCGGCAATGCTGATATCGACGCCGTTGCATACCGAAGCAGTACTGCCTTGGGCTGAGGCTTCGGCCTGATACAGCAACTGGCCTTCGAACCATTTCTCGGTAATTCGGGTATGGCTGCCACTGATAACGATTTTAACCTGGTGTTTGTCGTTGGCAGCGGTTACCGCGCAATAAATAAACTCGTCTGCTTGAATACGGGATATCTTGACCATGCCGGCATCAATAAGCGCCTGGGCTTCGGCTACTTGCGCCGGGTTGATATTTGCCAGCACTTCAAGACCGGCATTGGCATCGCCCCCAAGGGCTCCAGCAGCTGCGGCAATGGCCAGGCCTATCTTGCCGGTGCCGGGGACAAATACGCCCATGGCGTTTTTGTAGAGGTTATCCGAAACCTGAACTTCCAGGCTCAAAGGCTTGGTACCCAGCGTTTCAGTGGCGACAGCGGCGGCATAGGCTGCGGCAATGGGCTCGGTGCAGCCCAGCGCAGGGCGCACAACTTGATTGAGGATAGCTATATATTGTTGCCACTGTGGTTTCATGACTGGGTTCCGGCGAGTCTGAGTTGGGGATAGGCAAGGGCTTGGATTGCGATCACTGTACCAATATGGCCCATAACTCCTTGAGATAACTTGCAACTATTTTTGAATGCGTTTCGGCTTAACGATGCAATTATTTGCATACCAAGGCTGTTGTGCAAATTTATTTTGCCGTTAATGAGACGGCAATTGTTGCTAGTGTGACCCACATCTTGTAATTGATGGCGTTTTTCATTTAATCCTTTGATATCAACAAAATTGCAAAAAAGAATGGCTGCCCAGTTAAAGAGGTGCAACTTTTTTTGCAAAAAATAACAAGCAGTATCCAATAACATTTAGGGTCGTTATATGAAAACTGACACTTTGGCACCAGAGTGGGGCGCGGTCATTACTCGGAATGATACGCAGGCATGGAAGGAGGCGACCCGGTTTGACAGTACTGATTGGGGTTGGATCATCATGTCGATCGGCATGGCCATAGGTGCAGGTATCGTCTTTTTACCTGTGCAGGTGGGTTTAATGGGACTGTGGGTGTTTCTCTTGTCTGCCCTTGTCGGTTATCCGGCCATGTATATGTTTCAAAGACTGTTTATCAATACCTTGGCCGAGTCCCGTGAGTGTCGGGATTACCCCAGCGTGATTGGTGATTATCTGGGGAAAAACTGGGGCATATTTCTCGGTGCCCTCTATTTTGTCATGTTGGTGATCTGGGTGTTTGTCTACTCGACGGCGATCACCAATGACAGTGCATCTTTCCTGCAAAGCTTTGGAGCCACCAAGAGTCTGTTGTCTGAAAACCCCTTCTATGGTCTGGGGCTTATTTGTCTTCTGGTTGCACTGGCTTCCCGCGGCGAAAGCCTGCTGTTCAAGATTTCGACCCTTATGGTGCTCACCAAGCTTGGGGTGGTCGCACTGCTTGGGCTGATGATGGTCGACAAGTGGGATATCAATAATATCGGCGCTGTGCCCACTAGCACAGATTGGATCCGCGATGCGGTAGTAATGCTGCCATTTACCTTGACTTCGATCCTGTTTATTCAAAGCCTCAGTCCCATGGTGATCTCATACCGTGCCAGGGAGAAATCCATCGAGGTGGCGCGCTTCAAAGCGATGCGGGCGATGAATATTGCTTTCGGGATCCTGTTTGTTACTGTGTTCTTTTATGCTGTGTCCTTTACGCTGGCGCTGGGGCATGAGCAGGCGGTGAAAGCCGAGCAGGAAAATATTTCCGCCCTGGCGATAGTGGCGCAGGGGATGCCCGGCCAAACGCTGAAGCTCTTGAGCCTGACACTGAATATCTTTGCGGTGATGACGGCCTATTTCGGGGTCTATTTGGGTTTTCGGGAAGCGTGTCAGGGGATCACCATGAACCTATTGCAGCGCGTTATGCCCAAGGAGAAGATCAACACCAAGCTGGTGGGCTACGGCATCATGGTATTTACCATATTGCTATCCTGGAGTGCCATTGTGTTGAACGCCCCAGTGCTGAGCTTCACCTCTATCTGTAGCCCAATATTCGGCTTGGTTGGCTGTTTGATACCGGCCTATCTGGTTTATCGGGTGCCGGCGCTGCACAAATACAAGGGCGTTGGCCTGTACGTGATTATCGCTACAGGGATCCTACTGTGTATCTCGCCCTTCCTGGCATTCAGTTGATTGACTTGAAGTTTGGATGTTAAAGAATCGAGTGAAGAACGCCCCGCAATGCGGGGCGTTGTCAATGGCGCGATAGCAAATTGACGCCGAGGGGTTAGGCCAAAACTTATGTGAAGAGCTCAGGCCTTGTCCTGCTGCTGCAGAAAGTCGTGAAACTCTTCTTCATAGAGATGAAACAGCACTAGGGTAACGGCAAAGATGATAGGACCGTAGATCAGGCCGATAAGCCCGAAGAGCTGCAGTCCTCCCAGCAAAGAGAAGAAGATCAGTAAGGTACTCATGCCGGCAGAGCCTTGCATCAGAATCGGCCTTAGGAAGTTATCGATAGAACCAACCACCAATATCCCCCAGGCACAGAGGAACAGGCCCCAGCCCCAATCGCCGGTCAAGGCCAGATAAAGCGCGGCTGGCACCCAGATAAGTGCGGTACCCACCACAGGGATAAAAGAGGCGAACGCCATCATGCAGCCGAGGAATAATCCGGGCAGGCCGACTATGGCCATGGCGATACCTCCGGCAAAACCTTGGGCCAGGGCGGTGAGGAAGGAGCCGAGTACTGCCGACTTAGCCACTTTTTCCACCTCATCGAGAATTTTATCCTCCTGGCTGCGGGACAGGGGGATAACGTGTCTGAGGCTGGTAATTATTTGTTCGTTATCCCTGAGGAAGAAAAACAGTACGAACAGCATCAGGGAGAAGTTGACAAAGAAACCAGTGATATTGCCGAGCAATGCTGTACTCAGGCCGACCAGGCGAGTGCTGAGCTCCGTAAGCGCTGCGGTAGCTTTTTGCAATATTTCCTGCGGATCTATGCTATCGAACGGCAACCATTTATTGGTTAGCGCCAGCGACGATTGTACCCAGGGATGCTCCAGCAACTCTTTGGCGCCACCATGAGTCAGCCATTGATAAGCCTGAGTGGCAGAGCTGACCCCTTGCTCAATCACGGAAATCAGCATAAACAGCAGCGGGATAAGTATGATTACCGTCAGCAAAACACAGGAAAGCAGCGCGCTTAGATTGGGGTGATTGGGGAGTTTCGCTTCGATGCGCTTGTGCACGGGTAAAAACAGTAAGGAAACGATAAATCCCAGTAGAATCGCGCCCAGATAGGGAGCGACCAATAGATAACAGGCATAAGCCGCAATGGCCAAAGCGGCGAGGATTAACCAATGGCGGGGTTCGACCCGAAAACGTACGGACACGGGAATTCCTTGTTAATTCAAAAAGTATGTTGAGTTTGCCATCTGTGTGGCGGGGCCACATGCTTGGGCCTGGATTCGAGATGGCGGCAGTTATTAAACCACGGAGCGGCAGTGCAAGAGAAGAACTGCTTGGGCCATATACTCGCTTAAATAGTCAAGCGTCAGTGGTATGCCACTCCTGAAAGCCACCTGTTGTGATACAGGTGGCTTTTTCAGTAGCAATAGAATTAGAACTTGTAGTTTACCCCCACGGTGAATCGTTGACCCAGCATGTCGTAGTAAGCACCTTGGTTATACACGCCTGGCTGGCGAGGTGGGGTGCGATCAAACATGTTGAGTATCCCGGCGCGAACCTGCAAGGCATCTGTGATGTTGTAACGGCTGGTCAAATCAAAAGTGGTATAAGACGGGATGTCGTTATAGTTGTTTTGATTGGGTGACCATTCGTTATCCAACACTGTGCTACTGCGATGATTGGCGGTCAGCACGGCAGAAAAGTCATTGTAGGTGTAATCTGTGGTCAGTCGGTGACGCCAGCGTGGACGGGCCTGCTCACCTGCCGATTTAACTTCATCATCGGCGAATCCGGTCGGGTTGAATGAACGCTCTTCCAGATAAGTACTGAATAGGCGGAAGCCCCAGTCACCAAAACCGGTTTCAAGACGATAGTTGACCTCAAAATCAACGCCAGAAGTGATACTGGATGCCGAGTTAAAGGGTTTCTCGAAATAATTGACGATTTCATGAGTGGTGGGATCTCGCCTGAGTAAAGGACAGAATTGATTATTGGTTGAACTGGATTGGTAACAATACTTAACGACTGCGGCACCGCTGAAATTATTGATCACATTCTCCATATCAAACTTCCAGTAGTCCACGGTCAAGCTGAAGTTTTCCAGATAAGATGGCGTATATATAAAGCCCAGAGTGAAATCATTCGCGACTTCGTTTTTTAACTCAGGGTTACCAACGATAAAGCCTGGTCGGGTTGAACCATACCATTCTTGGGAAGGTTCAAAGGTAGTTGGGATCCCTTGGGCTGCACAGTTAGCCAGCACATTACTTAAATATGTGGGGTTAATTCTATTGCGATAACTGGCCGCGCAATAGTCATTTATTCCTCTGAATGTTTGGCTGGAAGGGTTAAATAAAGAAGTGGCCCCCAATTTTCGGACATGACTTTAAGTGGTCGATCTGTTTTGATAGTACCCAACAATACAGGGACAGATTATGACTAGAAAACGTA